>NZ_AP022852.1:0-1571 GCF_027943625.1 Halomonas sp. A020 | reverse complement strand
GAAAAGTCAGGATACCAAGCGAGCATACACAGAGGGGCCTCTGTAGCTCTTCTTGGGGCTTTGCCCCAAACCCCACCCTCGCCGGGAGGCAGGCCGGCCAGCGGAGCTGACCGACCCGCTAAAGGGTATTTCAGGTGGCACGTACAAGTATTTAATCGGAACCCCGCTTGGAACCCCTCAAGCGGGGACCCCCGCGATTAAATCCTTGACGTTGATAGTATTCTGCCATGCTCTGAATACCCTGAAAGTCACTACCAGCCATAGGCATATGGTCGCCTAGAACAAACTCACAATGGTCAACAGAGCAGTCGTCACAGGTGATCGCGTAGGTTTTGCGAACGGTGTCTACCCATAAGGAGACGTCGGCATCAAGGAACTTGCGGCAATGGTCACAGTGCTGATCAAGCGACATAGTGAGCCCCTCCCTGGTTGTATTTATTTATCGCCTCTATGGCCTGTGCGGCGTCCAGCAAGCCGCCGCTGCGCGCAGCATTGCTGGACGCCCCCAGGCCAAAGAAGTCGAGCCACTCAGCGCCCAAGGTGCGAGGCACTATGAACACGCGAGCACCCTCAATAACGACCCTATAGGGCGAAGATAACCAGGTACCGTTAGACCTAGAGGCCCAGCCGCCCCCAGGTGCTGGCCGTGGATCGTCAGAGATAGACCAGGCCCTGCGAACCCAAGTAGGGGAAAGCCACCACCTACGCTCACGCGCAGAAGGCTCTGAGAGGCCACCACAGCCGTGTAACCGGGCACCCTTTGGCAAACCCTTAAAAACGCGCTTAAGCTCGCCTTGAGCGCTATTTGCCAGCTTAGAGGCGTACTTAGCTAGATACCCGACAGGCTTTTGAGCGCCCTCAATCTTACTCATGCCATGAGGCCACCAGCCGCGCTTATCAGGCTTCGGTAAGCGGTAGCCGCGGGGAAGCCAAAAAAGCACGTGATAATGAGGCCTGCCAGCCTTTGTAAGCTCCAAAACCCAGACATAGCGCATATGGAGACGCCTACGGCGGTGCCATTCCCTAGCGCATTTCAGAAAGTGAGATACGTGGCGTTTGCAGTAATCAGAATCAGGGGAGTAAGTCAGGGTAACCATGGCAGTAAAGACGCGGAAACCGCCTTGCTGGGAGTCTTGGCAGTGAAGGCGGGCACCAGTCTTAATGCCTTTGGCCATGCGTGCTAAACGGGATTGTACGCGGTCGATTTCGTGCCGTTCGTCGGGTGCCGTGTCACTTGTTGAAGAAGGGACAAGCCCAAAGGCAGGGCCAGCCTGGGAGCAAGGATCACCCAAGGGGGCACGAGCAAGAACGGACGGATTGAGGGCAGGAGCAACAGCGGGTACACTGGTCATCAAGGGTCACCTAAGTTCACGTTAGGTGGTGCCTAGAAAGGGGTCAGTCTGCCAGGACTGGCCCTTTTCGCGTTTGTGCTTCGGTCTCGACGTTAACGGAGTGTCAGAAGCGTGGGCGCTGGGGGCACCAGAAGAAATTCGCCAAGTCACCTTAGCGGATGGATACAGAGGGAGCAAGTGTACCCAGAAATGGGTATACCCAGATCTGGGTACAGTCCC
>NZ_AP022851.1:0-5809 GCF_027943625.1 Halomonas sp. A020 | reverse complement strand
TTCATGGCCCGGTGGGGCGATGTTTAGCGCCTTGCCCGTCGACAGCTCAACACGGGCGGTCAACGTGTGAATATGGGCCGTTCCGTCTTGCTCTCTGTGCAGAACCGCGCATGTCGCGTACTGGTCGGGATCGAGGCCGGCAAACGCGGTGCGCTCAAAATCCTGCACAACCTGGTTAATTTGCTCGGGGGTCGGGTTGTCCTCCGGCGACCAGGCGATAACGCCGGACGTATAGCGCCACTGGTGCGCGCTGGCGTCGGCCACTTCAGCCACCAAATGCGGGTCGCCACTCAATACCGTTACCTCGGCGCGTTCCTCACCATTGTGGTCACGCTCGCCTAACAGGTAGTTGACGGCACCGCGAGCGCTGCCCTGACCGTGAGCGAGAAACTTGATATGCACGGCTAGACCTCCTCACCTTGGTCAGCAGGATCGTAGCGGGGCAGCTCGGCCAGTCGGTGCAGCTCTCGCTGCATCGCGGCCAGTTCAGCCAGTAGCCGGGTATGGTCAGCAGGGGATAGCCCCACACTGTTCAGCACGCGAGCCATCTGGTTAATGTTGCTGCCAATAGCGGCTAGCTGCCGCAAAAGCGCGGGGTCAGCGGTCAGTGTTCGCAACCGTCGAGGCTGTCGGCGTAGCCCCGTTTGCACGGCCTCGGCACCGTCAACACGTTGGCGTAGCCAATCGCTTAGCGACTTGTCAGCCGCCTTGGCAGCCTGCCGCCAATGTGCGGCAGTATCGTCGGGCAGTCGCAGCGTTACCCGCTGAGAGAGCTGTCGGCGGCTCGGTTGGTCAGGCATGACCATGCCTCCGGGGGTTGGGGTTCGGGGATTGAAGGGGCAGCGCCCCTCACCAGCCCCTGTCGACAAAGAGCGTCAGCGATTTTGTCAGACAGGGTAGGCTGGCTTATATACCTAAAGCCAGCCTCACCAGTATAGCCCGAACTCAGCTCAGTCGTCACTCAAGGGCAAACCGGGCTGCTCCTCATCCCGCACAACCTTCGCCTTGGGTGCGGCTTTAGGCTTCTTGAAGCCGTGACGCCGCAGCGCCTTGGAAAGGCGCTCATGGGCTGCCCATATACGCTCAGCCTGCTCGTTAGACAGTCCATCACGAAGGCTGTCGACCTCCAGCGCTTCGACTGCCTCATTAAGCATACCGTCAAGATAGGACAGTCTAAATTCTAGCTTGTCGACTGTCCTTTTTTCTTCCCGACTAGACAGGTATTTTTTTAGACTGTCGACTTCATCTTTTTCTAACTGTCGACATACCTCTTCAGTGACTGTTTTCAGGTACTTGTCTTGGCTGGCGACGATGCGGCCAACGGTGCGCTTACGTTCCGGGAGATACTCGCTACGGATGCACTGCAGCTTCCGGCCCTTTTCTCTAAATTGCATGGTAGACAACCCTTTAAAATGACTGGCGACAATCTAAATATAGACTGTCTAAACAGTCTTTTCAAGTGACTGCTGGCAGTTATTGGAACAACTGCCGACAGTCAAAAATAAAAACTGCCTATAGGTGCCGAAGTCTCACCAGTGAGACAAAAAGCCGGGTGGCCTGACTAGGGTTTATAGCCGTTAGGCCCAGCGGGGACATCGTGAGCGGATCATTAGACGCAAAAAGGTGTGCGTTAAGGCTAGGGCCTGTTGACGTTTCACATTGGCAGCCATAAAAAGCCGCACGCCAAGGCCACCATGCTCTCGTAGTTTCGCTTGAGCTTATCGTATCGCGTCGCGATGGCGCGATACGGTTTCAATCGAGCAAAGGCGTTCTCAACCAGATGCCGATAGCGATATAAGCCTCTGTCCAGATTGGCATTTCCTTTCTTTGAGTTGCGTTTGCGTGGAATGACGGCAACCATGCCCTTGGCTTCGATCTGTTCACGGATACGCTCGCTGTCATAGCCCTTGTCAGCCACCAGCGCATCACCCGCCGGCAAGTCGTCAATCAACACCGGCGCTTCCCTGCTGTCGTGCACCTCACCGCCCGTTATCCTGAAGGCAGTCGGCAGCCCATAGGCATCAACGGTCAGATGGATCTTGCTGGTGTTGCCTGCACGACTTTTGCCAATGGCTTCGGCGTCTTCCGTGGCAGCCCCCGTGCTGTCCTGGTGTGCCTTGACATAAGAGCCATCAATGAACAGCCACTCGACATCAGGATCTTCCACCAGAGAGCTGAAAATCCTCATCAGCTTTCCACTCGCTGACCAGGTGTTGAAGCGCTTGTAGACCGTGTTCCAGAGCCCAAACGCCTCCGGTAGGTCCCGCCACGGGCAGCCGGTGCGCATCCGATACAGAATGCCTTCCACCGTGGTACGCAAGTCGGCCTTGTCATAAATACCGTGTTGAAGCAGGATAGATTTCAGCTTCGACCAGTGTTCATCCGTGAGCATTTGTCGGGGCATGGCAGGCTTGCAGTTTGTTGGTGTAGGAGCCTTTATTCTGCGAGCTTGCCCCTATCCTGCCAATACCCCTGCCATGAAACGTCAACAGGCCCTAGTTAGTGTTGGTGTGCATCCGTGTCCGAGACAATATGAACATTTCTGTATCGCTCATAGGTAGATTGCCAATTTCCTCACATTCAGAGCGCCCACCGGAGAAAATATAACCTTGGCGCCCAAATGTGTTCAGCACCGCAATTTCTTCAACTCCAGCAAGGTATGAATCGGGGGCACCAGTGAACACAGGCATGCAAATTCCTGTAGAAATTAGCGGACGCAACACCTCATCAGTCATACGCCGCTCCCTCGTAATGACAATTAACTGCTCTCCTTCCAAGATAATCTCTTCGGGATTCCAAGGTTCTAAAGCGGAAATCAGTCTTTCTTTATCATCGCCATTGGCAGCTGATGCGATGGCTAACGATCCAAGTATCAGCCCCACCAAACCCAGTGTACGCATACGACCTCCAAAATTATCTGTATGAAAAACGCTACACTAAATTAAGTCTTTTTAACCAAAAATGTCAGGTTAGTTGTTGATGCCGCGTAGCGGCATGGAGCGAAGCGGTAACGGGGTTTTGGTGGGCGCAGCCCACTGCATTGCTAAACCGGGGTTGCAGGCGATTTGCACGGTACCGGTGCGCGGTAGCGCCCACCTAAAGCGGCGCAGGTGCGCAGCACCTAGAAGCCGCTGCCGCGCCTCTGGCGCGCCATCATCAGGCAGCCCGAAGGGCTGGGCGGAGCGGAGCGGAGGGTAGGCGAGCGCATGTGCGCTCTTTTCTGTACCTTTTCCCTTTTCCCTTTTAGGCGATATAAATTATTGATTTAAAAAGGTTATTCGGCTTAAAAAGGGACGGATAGGCGGTTAAAAGGGGACGGATAGGCGGTTAAAAGGGGACGGATAGGCGGTTGAAAGGGGGACGGATAGGCGGTATAAAGGGACATGAAAAATTAAAGTCCCTTTAAAGGAGGCTCGCCCTTGAGTTTGCCGCTGGTCTACAAGTCCAATGCCCTTATCGAGGCATCCTACCGCCTGACAGTCTACGAGCAGCGCATACTGCTTGGCTGCATCGCCCAGGTGCGGCGGGATGCACCGCTAACTGATCAGCAGCTCTACACAGTCACTGCCCAGCAGGTGGCCGACATGGCCGGGGTAGGACTCAAGACAGCCTACAGACACCTGAAGGAAGCTTCAGAACGGCTATTTGATCGTCGCGTGACACTGCACGAAGCCCCAAACGGCGGGGGCGGGGCGAAGGTACGCCTTACCCGCTGGGTGCAGGAAGTTGTTTATCAAGAGGATCAAGGCACTGTAGCACTGCGGTTCAGTCAGCCGATGGTGCCCTATCTGTCGCAGCTCACCGAGCAGTTCACCCGCTACGCGCTTGCCGATGTGGCCCGGATGGATAGCGCCCACGCCATACGACTCTATGAGCTACTGTGCCAGTGGCGCGACGCCGGGCAACGGGAAGTCGAAATTGGCTGGTTGCGCGAAGCCTTCCAGCTGGGTGACAAGTACCCGGCCATTAAGGACTTCAAAAAACGTGTCCTTGAACCTGCCATTAACCAAGTCAATGAACTCTCGCCAATGTGGGTGAAGTGGTCACAGCGCAAAACCGGGCGGCGCGTCTCTCACTTGGTGTTTACCTTCGGCGAGAAGCCCTCAGAAAAGCCCGTGAAGGCACAAAAACCCAAAACCAGTGGAAACGCCAAAGGGAAGGGCAAAAACGCCTCAGGGGCCATCTACGGCATTCCTAGAGCCATCATCGAAGCCAAGGCGCGGGCAGGGGAGAGCTACGAGGACGCCGCCTTACGGCTGCTCAACGAAGCCAAACAGCGGTAGGGTCACATCCCTAAACCATGATCCCGGCTTCGCACCAAGGCGCGTTGCTGGAGTAGATCGGCCATGCCCTTAGCCTTGGCCGGGTCGTCCTTCATGTCAGCCAGCACGCGCCGCTGTGCCGCTTCGGGCATGGCGTTGTAGTTATCAACCTGCTCTCGCAGCTGTTGCGGTGTGTCCTTCCAGTCGCTGCTGGTGTCTCGGTAGCCAGCCATACCCAGCGAGCGCTTCCGGCAGAGCGCCGTAAATTCATTGACGATGGGTTCAGCCTGCTTGTGACGCGCCTCACGCTGTCGAGCCAATTCGGCCTGCTGCTGGGCCTTGCGCTGCTGTTGGGCCTGCTGGGCAAGCCGCGCTTGATAGTCCTGAGCCGTCTGTTTTACCGCATCCGTAAGGCGGTCAACTGCTCGGTCAGCGCCTCGAAGCGCTTGGTCAGTTTGTCGACCGCTGCCGCGTTCCTCTGGTCGCTCTGGTGCAGGGCTTGGCGTAGCTCCTCGCTGTTGTTCTGCTGCTCGACCAGCGTTTTTTGCAAGCTCCGTAGCTGTTTTGATAAGTCGCTCACCAGCCGCTCTGAATCGAGCTGCTGCTGCTCTAACTGCCGCAATAGCAGGGTTTCCAGTTCCGTCATGGGTTAATTCCTTGTGTTCGTCAGCTCGACTACCTGTGTCCCGTCGTCTTCCATGTTCCCTATCCACGCTTCCCCAACCAAGTACGTCGCGCCCTGAATCGTGCGTATTTCCAGATGATCGCCCAACCGAGGCATCGACTCGGCCCGCTGGATCTCTTGCCGAAGTGTCGCCAGCTGCTGCAAACGGCTGTCTATCAGACGGTCGGCTATGGCCAGTCCACCCGCTGTCATGCCACCCACGGCCAGCATCACGGCTACCGTGATCGCTGCCGGGCGCGTCCAGTTCCGCAGTCCGCCCGCCCGGCTCAAGCGCTCGGCCTGTGCCACTGCCGTGGCTAGGCGCTTCTCGATCTGTTCGATCTGCTCCCGTTGCCCAGTCACGACTGAGTTCAGCTGTTTGCTCAAGCTGTGGTTCAGGTCGTTGATAGCGCTCTCGGTGGTATGCCTCGCGGCGGCCAGTTGCTGCCTCAAGGCGTTTTCGTGCTCGCTCAGCTGCGTCTGGGTCACGCTGTCCATCTCGGCCAGCTGCTGCGCTCTGCGCTCGGCGAGCTTCTCGCTCAAGGGTTTGGTCGATGGTCCAGTTGTCACGGTATAGCTCTCCTCGCAGCCGGATGGGCTTGTCTTCGCCATGAGGCCGCACGCTCACATAGTCCTTGCTGGCTCGCGTGATCTCGCCGATGTCGGCCAGCTCCTGACGTACTTCTTTGGCGTTCGTTACCAGTCCATCAGCGGCCATTGCTTCGATGTGGGCGGTGATCTCAGCGCGGGTCTTGGGGTGCCTGTCTGGGTGGCTTCGGTGGGGTTCATGGCCGGGCTGTACGTGCCGGAAGCGCTCAGGGTCGTCTGGGCGCGCCCAGCCTTGTGAGTGGTTCCAGTAGTCGCGCAGCGGGTCAAAGGTCTT